>JARGFU010000004.1:0-23228 GCA_029210625.1 Deltaproteobacteria bacterium
GGCGACGGCCGGCGCGGCGGTGGCCGGCTCGACCGGCGGCAGGGCGCCGGGCGCGGGCGCCGGCGGCGTCACCCGCGGCGGGCGGTTGGCGAAGCGGTAGCGGATGTTCGCCTGCCGGCACTTCGTCACCCGCTGCATGCCGTCGTGGTGGGCGCCGATGTAGAAGAAGACCGCGATGATCCCGACCACCCCGGCGACCACCGAGGTGATCGTCTGGGTCTGGCAGTCCCCGGTGTCCCGGCAGCTCTGCTGGAGGGCGTAGATGGTGCCCACCGTGGCGCCCGGCACGACGATGCCGGCCATGCCCGCGTCGGCGATCGGCCAGGAGTAGCTCGACTCGCAGGGCATCCCCTGCTGCTCGTAGCGCTCGGGGCTCCGGGGGACGAAGGCCCAGGAGCAGCCCGAGAGGAGCGCGGCGCAGAGGAGCAAGGCGAGCCGCCCGGGGCCGAGCACCAGGACGCGCCGGTGGCGTCGCGCGCGGCTCAAGGGGTCACCCCGGAGGCGGGGACCGGGCCCGGCCCGGGGACGCCGCTGCCGCCGACGGAGGGGGCCAGCGGGCAGGCGGCGACGCAGTCCGCCCGGGCGTCCCGGCAGGAGACGCTGGAGCCGAAGTCCCCGCTGCCGCAGCTGGGGTTGCCGCAGCTGCCGCCGCCGCCGCCCCCGATGAGGATGATCGCGCCGGCGATCGCGATGATGTAGGCGGGGATCAACATGAAGGTGGACGCCGCCTGGGCCGAGACGCAGTCGTCGGCGAGCTCGGCGCAGGCGTCGGCGCACTCGGGGTCCACCGGGTTCGCGCGCTGCGAGGCCGACTGGTACTCGGTCACGCAGCCGGCCGCGGTGAGGGTCACCGAGAGGAGGAGGGCCAGCGCCGCAGTGGAAGGAGAGGTACGCACCTGGACCTAGACGTTATCCAATGGCGACGGGTCCAGGCCAGCCAGCAGGTGCAGGTCCTCGCCCACCAGGCGCTGGGTGGTCCAGTCCGAGAGGGGCCGCGCCCCGAGCGCGGCGTAGAAGCGCAGGGCCGGCTCGTTCCAGTCGAGCACCGACCACTCGAGGCGGCCCTCGGGGTGCAGCGCGACGGCCCGGGCCGCGACCCGCGAGAGCAGGGCCCGGCCGACCCCCCGGCCGCGCTGCTCCGGCAGCACGAAGAGGTCCTCCAGCCAGAGGCCGGGGCGGGCGAGGAAGGTGGAGTAGGTGGGGAAGAAGAGGGCGTAGCCGATGGGCGCGCCCTGAGCGTCGAAGGCCAGGAGCACCTCGGCTCCCGGGCGCTCGCCGAAGAGGGTCGCCCGCAGGTCGGCCTCGGTGGCGCTCACCTCGTGGGCCAGCCTCTCGTACTCGGCCAGCGCCTGGATGAGCTGCAGCAAGCTGCCCGCGTCACCGGCCCGGGCCGGTCGGATCTCGATGGTCTGCTTCATGGCTTCCTTACAATGCCCCGCCTTCCTTAATATCCCGGCTCCTACTGGGGCATATGACGGGCTCCTTTCTGGGAGGAGGGAAGATGCGACTTTCTCGAGTTTCGATCCACCCGACGACGATCCTCGTGGCGCTCCTGGCCTTGCTCGGCGCCACCAACGGCTGCGACTGCAAGGAGGACACGAAGCTCGGGGACAGCCGCCCCGAGATCCGCGTCACGCCGAACCCCGTGGCCTTCGGCACGGTGCCCATGCTCGAGGAGTCGGCGCTCCAGGTGCTCGTCGAGAACGTGAGCAACCAGGACCTCGTCCTCGAGGGCACGCCGGTGCTGGTGGAGAACGGCGAGGACGCCCTGGAGGAGATCGTGATGCGAGCGGTCCTCACTCCGGTGGACTGCAGCTCCGGGGTCGAGCGGGCGGGCGCCGACCCCGCGCGGCTTGCGCCCTTCGAGTGCTTCTCCATCACCCTGGCCTACCGGCCCCAGAACCTCGGCGCCGACACCGGCTCGCTGACCCTCGAGAGCAACGATCCCGAGAACGGCAGCCTGGTGGTGCCGATCACCGCCGAGGGCTCCTCCCCCGACATCGAGGTCTGCCTCCTGGCCGGCGACTGCACCCCCACCGAGACCTGCTTCGCCCCGGGCGACCTGCCCCTCTCCCTCACCTTCCCCCTGACCCAGATCGCCGCCACGACCTCCTGCGACGTGCGGATCTCCAACACCGGCCAGCTCCCGCTGGAGCGCCTGGCCTGGAGCTTCAAGAGCGGCAACCGGCGCGCCGACTACAGCCTCGATCCCGACCCCCTCTCGGCGGTGGGCTCGCTCCAGCCCGGCGAGGGCATCCAGGCGACGATCGACTTCACTCCGAAGTCCGGGGGACCCAAGGACGCGGTGGTGGAGATCACCTCCTCCGATCCCGACGAGGCCGCGGTGGCCATCGAGATCACCGGCATGGGCGACGGGCCCAAGATCTGCCCCGACCCCTTCCCCCTGATCGACTTCGGTCAGGTCGAGGTCGGCACGACGAAGGCGCTCGACATCGAGATGACCGACTGCGGCACGATGGACCTGACCATCAACACGATGGAGGTGCAGAACGCCTCGGGCACCGGGCCCAGCGGCGAGTTCGCCCTCGGCGCCGGCGCGCCCTCGACGCCGATCCCCCTGACGGCCGGCGGCTCGACGACCGTCCCCCTGGAGTTCACCCCGCCCACCTCCGGCCCCTTCACCGCCCGGCTCTTCCTGGAGACCACCGACCCGGTGGTGCCCTCGGGCTGGCTCTCCATCGTCGGCGAGGGCACGACCCCGCCGGCCTGTGAGCTCCAGGCCTCGACCTCCGTCGTCTCCTTCGGCGCCACCGCCCCCTCGACCCTCGGCGGCTCGCCCATCGAGAAGACCCTCGCCCTCTCGAACCCCGGGGCCCTGCCCTGCACGAACGTCGGCGCCAGCATCACCGCCGGTGACGCCGTGCGCTTCGAGCTCGTCGGCCTGCCCGTGGGCGGCCCGCCCTGGACGCTGAACTCGGGCGACATCGTCCTCTTCACCCTGCGCTACGACCCGGTCGACACCACCGGCCCCGACACCGGGATCATCGCCTTCACCGCCAGCGAGCTCGCCGCCCCTCTCGAGGTCCAGCTCGCCGGCACCCCGGTGGCCGTGCCCTCCTGCCAGCTGAACGTGCTGCCCAACAGCGGGAACTTCACCCTGGGCTTCTGCTCGATCATCGGCGGCTTCAACCCGCGGGTGGTGCAGTTCGGCGCCTCGCCCATGGGCCAGAAGAAGACCCTGCCCATCACCCTGGAGAACAGCGGCTCGGCCAACTGCACGATCACCAAGACCACCATCAGCACCTTCAACCCCGGCAACCCCTTCGGCGGCCCCTCCCCGGCGCTGACCATCGACGCGCCCGCCAACCAGGTGATCGTCAACGGCGCGCCCACCCAGACCATCCTCCCGGGTGAGGTCGGCACGATCCCGATCACCTTCCTCCCCCTCAACGAGGAGGAGGCCTGCGGCTCGGTGGAGATCGAGACCAACCAGCTCGACTTCGCCGGCGAGTGCCTCGACCTCGCCAGCGGCACCACCAAGGCCGGCTGCTACAAGGTCAGCGCCCTGGGCTCGGGCGTCCGCCCCCTCCTGCAGGTGGTGCCCACCGACCTGGACTTCGGCGTCATCACCGTCGGCTGCGCCTCGGCCCAGCGGGAGGTCACCCTCCACAACACCGGCGGCAACACGATCAACCTCACCGACATCCGGATCGATCCGGCGACCGGCCCCTTCATGATCTCGCTGGCGCCCTTCCCCCTCCCCTACGCCCTGGCCGCCGGGGCCAGCATCCCCATCGGCGTGACCTACCGGCCGCCGGACGCGAACCCCCACGCCGCGATGCTGATCATCGAGAGCGACGATCCCACCTCGCCCCTGGTCAGCGTCCCCCTGGCCGGCGCCGGCACCAACGACCCGCACCAGACCGACATCTTCCACCAGCTCTCCGAGCCGATGGTCGACGTGCTCTGGATCGTCGACAACTCCTGCTCCATGGGTGACGAGCAGAACAACGTCGCCGCCAACGCCACCACCTTCCTCTCCCACGCCCTCTCCCTCCAGACCGACTTCCACCTCGGGGTGGTGACCACCGACATGGAGGACCCCGCCGACTCCGGGCTCCTCCAGGAGGGGAACTTCTTCGCCGCCGCGCCGAAGTGGGTCGACCGCGCCACGCCGAACCCCGACGTGGCCTTCGGCAACTCGGTGAAGCAGGGCACCAGCGGCGACGCCACCGAGAAGGGCCTGATGGCGGCCCACGCGGCGCTCACCCACCCCCTGGTGAACGACCCCGCGCTCAACGGCGGCTTCCTCCGCGAGGACGCCAAGCTGACCATGATCGTCATCTCGGACGAGGAGGACTCCTCGCCCTCGACGGTGGACTTCTACGTGGACGCCTTCAAGAACATCAAGGGCTACCGCCGCCCCGACCTGATGAGCTTCTCGGCGGTGGTCGGTGAGGAGCCCAGCGGCTGCTCGAGCTCGGCCGGCGCCGCCGGCGCGGGCGTCCGCTACCTCGAGGTGGCCCGGCGCACCGGCGGCCTGGAGCGCTCGATCTGCACCACCAACTGGGGGCAGCTGGCCAACGACCTGGGCCTGGACGCCTTCGGGGCGAAGACCGACTTCTACCTCACCCGCGAGGCGATCGACGCCACGATCGAGGTGCGGGTGGACGGCGTGCTCGTCCCGCGCACCGGCAACTGGAGCTACGACCCGGCCGCCAACGCGGTCAGCTTCGACGCCGCCGCCACCCCGGCCCAGGGGGCGGAGGTCCAGATCGACTACGACACGATCTGCCGCTAGTCTGCGCCGCCGGAAGCGAACATGGCACCGGCGGCAACCATCACCCAGAAACCGGTCGAGCACGGGCGCGGCTTCCGCCGCATCGTGACCCTGCTCGTCTCCCTGGTGACCGTGCCCACCGCCCTGCTCCTGGCGGTGGGCGTGCTGATGCTCGTCTTCTACTCGGAGCGGCTGAACCTCCTCTTCGGCATCCTGGTGGTCAGCCTGGTGGTCTGCCTGGCGACCGGCTCGATCCTGGCCCTGATCTTCCTGCGCCGGGAGGCGAGGATCTCCGAGCTGCAGCAGGACTTCGTCTCCAAGGTCAGCCACGAGCTGCGCACGCCGCTGACCTCGATCCGGATCTTCGTCGAGACGATCCAGCGCGGGGAGATCCCGGCGGCCGAGCTCTCGGAGTGCCACGACGCCCTGGCCCTGGAGGTCGGCAAGCTGACCGCCCGCATCGAGCGGCTGCTGGACTGGGGCCGGATGGAGGCGGGCAAGCGGGTCTACGAGCTGAAGTCGGTGCCCGTCGGCCGCATCGTCGAGCGCTCCCTGGACGCCTTCGACACGGCGACCCTCGGTCGCAGGGTCGAGGTCGAGGTCGAGGTCGAGGAGGGGCTGCCGACGGTGCTGGCGGACGGCGACGCCCTGGTGGACGCCCTCGTGAACCTCCTGGCCAACGCCTACAAGTACACGACCGAGGAGAGGCAGATCGCGCTGCGCGCCTCGCGCGAGGGCCCCTGGGTGAAGCTCTCGGTGCGGGACAACGGCATCGGCATCCCCCACCGCGAGCACCGCCGCATCTTCCAGAAGTTCTACCGGGTGGACGAGCGCCTCACCCAGGCCAAGGAGGGCACCGGCCTCGGCCTGGCGATCGTGCAGCACGTGGTCAGCGGCCACCGCGGGCGCCTCACCCTGGAGAGCGAGCCGGGGCAGGGCAGCACCTTCAGCCTGCTCCTCCACCCCGCCGCCCCGGAGACCCGAGCATGAGCGAGAACGAGAAGAAGGTCCGCCTCCTCCTCATCGAGGACGACCCCTCCATCTCCCTGGGGCTGCGGGTGAACCTGCAGGCGGAAGGGTACGAGGTCGAGATCGCCGCCGACGGCCGCGCCGGCCTGGCCGCCGCCCGCAAGGGCTTCGATCTCATCCTGCTGGACGTGATGATGCCGGAGATCAACGGCTTCGAGGTCCTGCAGGTCCTGCGCTCCGAGGGCGTGATGACGCCGACCATCGTGCTCACCGCGCTCTCCAGCGAGGAGGACAAGGTCACCGGCCTCGATCTGGGCGCCGAGGACTACGTCACCAAGCCCTTCAGCCTGGCCGAGCTGCTGGCCCGCGTCCGCTCGGTCCTGCGGCGGGCCGCCCCGGCCCCGGCCGAGCGCTGGGCCTTCGGCGAGGTGAAGCTCGACCCGAGGGACCGCAGCGTGACCCTCGCCGGCGAGCCCGTCGAGCTCACCCGCACCGAGTTCGACCTCCTGGCCACCCTCCTCGCGGCCGACGGCGCGGTGGTGAGCCGGCAGGGCCTGATCGACGAGGTCTGGGGCGCGGGCCACAAGGTCACGCCCCGCACCGTGGACAACTTCATCGCCCAGCTACGCGCCAAGCTCGAGGCCGACGCCGCCAACCCCGAGCACCTGCTCACGGTAAGGGGCGTCGGTTACCGGCTGAATCGGGGGTGAGCTCCGCTCCGCTCCGCCATCACAACTGCTGGCACATCTTGGCGGACCGGGCGCAGTACTGGCCGCTCGAGAGGCTCATGCACTCGTAGGCCGCGTCGGGGCAGTCGGCCGGATCGCCGGTGCAGGTGACCGGGTTCCCCGAGGCGTCGAACTGCGGGACCACGAAGACCGTCGTCGCGGGGACGCCGCAGCTGTAGCCGGAGGGGCAGCCGCGGTCCGCGCCGCCCTCGCCGTCGCAGTAGCCCAGGCAGACCGGGTGGCTGCCGCCGGCGTCGATGCAGAAGGTCTCGGCCGGGTTCGTCCCGGTGCCCATCGCGCAGTAGTCGTGGCCGGAGTAGGGGTCGAGGCTGCAGCTCTGGCCGTTGTTCCAGGCGCCCGAGGAGGAGTAGTCACCGGCCAGCGGCACGAGGTTGCCGCAGGCGGTGATGAAGCGGCCGCAGACCTGCGTCCCGGAGCCGTTGGAGAGGCAGACGTAGCCGGGGTCGCAGTCGCTGTTGGCGCTGCAGTTGCGGTTGGCCGGCTGGGGCTCGGAGCTGCCGGTCTCGAGGCAGACCTCACCGCCGGGGCAGACGCCCCCGCTCTGGCCCACGCTCGAGGCGGGGCAGGGGATCATGCAGGTGCCGCTGGTGCGATCGAAGGGGCTGATGGGGGTGCAGGTGGTGCCCGGCGCGCACTGACCGGTCTGGCCCAGGGTGCAGCCCTCGTCGCGCTGGGTCGGGTAGAAGCAGTTGCTCTCGGCGTCGATGGAGGTGCAGTTGTTGAGGCAGGTGAGGTTGCCCGCCCAGCCGGTGCCGTTCATCGTCTCGCAGGTCTGGCCGTTGAAGTTGGCGCCGTCGCAGGCCTCGCCCTGGCCGATCATCCCGTCGCCGCAGCGCGAGCAGCCCGAGAGGTCCAGGGTGCAGTTCGGCGAGCAGGTCAGGGTGCCGCCGGGGCGGCCCTGGCTCTGGCAGGTCTCGCCGCGCAGCTCGAAGCCCTCGCAGGCCTCCATGGTGTCGAGCTGACCGTTGTTGCAGGTCTCGAGGCTGGTGCAGCTGCCCTCGTCGAAGAGGCAGCCGGTGCAGAAGAGGCTGCCGCCGCCGTAGCCGAGGCTCTGGCAGCTGGCCCCGTTGAGGTTGCCGGCCTCGCAGTCCTCGCCCAGGTCGATGGTGCCGTTGCCGCAGTTCACGCCGCCCCCGTCGGTGCCGCCGCCGTCGCTGCCGCCCCCATCGGAGACCGAGCCGTCGCGGCGGCCGTCGTCGTCGTCATCGCCGGAGGGGAAGCAGCCGGCGGCGAGGATCAGGACCGAGGAGAGGGCGAGGAGGGAGAAGATGCGGTTCATGGGCGGTTCCTTTCGAAGCCCGGGATCATATCAAAAGGAGCCCGGTTGGACGTGAGCCACCTCACACCCCCGGCCGTGATAGACGGGGGGGGTGGAAGCTGCCCCCGGAGCGGTGGAGGCCCGTGGCCTCGTGAAGACCTTCGGGTCCTTGCGCGCCGTGGACGGGCTCTCCCTCTCGGTGCCCGCCGGCGCCTTCTACGCCTTCCTCGGCCCCAACGGCGCCGGCAAGTCCACCACCCTCTCGATGCTCACCGGGGTGCTGGAGGCCAGCGCGGGGGAGATCCGGATCCTGGGCCAGGATCTGCGGGACGATCCCATCGCGGTGAAGGCGCAGGTGGGCATCGTCCCCGAGGAGCTCACCCTCTTCGAGCGGCTCACCGGCTGGCAGCAGCTGATCTTCTCCGGCCGGGTCTACGGCCTCTCGGACACCGTCGCGGCGAAGCGGGCCAAGGAGCTCCTGAAGCTCACCGGCCTCGAGGGCCGCGAGCACGACGAGATCGCCGGCTACTCCAAGGGGATGCGCCGCCGCCTCGCCATCGGCGCGGCCCTGGTGCACGCGCCGCGGGTGGTCTTCCTCGACGAGCCCTTCGAGGGGATCGACGTCATCGCCGCCGGGGTGGTGCGCGAGCTCCTGCAGGAGCTCGGCCGCCGGGGGGTCACGGTCTTGCTGACCACCCACGTGCTGGCCATCGCCGATCGCCTGGCCACCCACGCCGGGATCATCGCCGCGGGCAGGATGCTGGCGGAAGGGTCGGTCGAGGCGCTGAAGGCCCGCTACGAGCGCGACACCCTGGAGGCGGTCTTCGAGAGCCTGATCGAGGTGCCGCGGGCCCCCGAGCAGAGCCTCTCCTTCTACGGTCATGCCGAGGACTGACGCGCCACCCCTCCCCGGGCTCGCCCGCCACACCCTGCTGCTCTGGCAGCTGCGGCTCTGGCTCACCGGCAGCCAGCAGCCCGGGCAGGCGCGGCGGGCGCGGCTGCTGGCCCTGCTCGCCTACCTCGCCTCGGCGAGCCCGGCGATCCCCCTCTTCTGGGCCGGCTGGCGGCTGCTGACCTGGGAGCCGGTGGCGGCCTCGCTGCTCTGGACCCGCTTCTTCTTCGACCTGCTGGCCTTCGTCTCGACCACCGTCTGGATCTTCTGGCCGGTGCTGGCCGCCGACGTCGACGACCACGCCGAGGTCAGCCGCTTCGCGACCCTGCCCATCGCGCCCCTGCGCCTGCTGGTGGCCTCCACCGCCGCCGCCCTCTTCGAGCCCCTGGCCCTGGTGGTGAGCGCGCCGGTCCTCGGCGCCTCCCTGGCCTTCCTCTCCCGCCACCCGCCGCGCTCCTGGGCGCTGGTCGTCCTCGCCCTCCTGGGCTGGGCGCTGCTCTCCATCGCCTGGTCGCGGGCGGCCCTCCACCTGGTCCTCGGGGTGCTGCGCCAGAAGCGGGGCGCGCAGGCGGTGGGCGGCTTCTTCCTCGGCGTCCTCTTCGTCTCGGTCTTCATCCCCCCGGTGGACGTCTCCTGGCTCACCGCCGCCGCGGGCTCCTTCGGCGCCCTCTCGCCGAAGTTCCTGCTGGAGGCCTCCCTGGGGCTCTCCCGGGTGCCCACCGGCTTCCTGGGAGAGGCGCTGCGGCTGCTGGCGCAGGGGAGGCTGCTCGGACCCGCGCTGGAGGTGATGGGCCTCCTCTTCTTCACCTGGGTGGGCCTCTTCGTCGCCTGGCGGGCGCTCCTGCGCTTCCATCGAAGGGGCGGCGAGGCGGGCGCCGGCCGGGGCGGCCGGACCGACCGCTTCCTCTCCGGCGCCCGGGACCTCCCCTCCCTCCTGGCCCGCCGCGAGATCATCGATCTGTGGCGCAACCCCCGGGCGCGCCTGCTGGCCTTCGTGCCCCTGATCCTGGCGGTCGCCATGCGCCTGCTCTCCCTGCGGCCCCTGGTGGTCCACTGGCGGGGCGAGAGCGCCGACGCCTGGATCGTGGCGGGCCTGACCTCCTACGGGGTCGTGGTCTTCTCCCTGACCTTCGCCCAGAACGCCTTCGGCTACGACGGCCGCTCCCTGGGGATGCTCCTCGCCGCGCCCCTCGAGCCCGCCCTGATCCTGCGGGCGAAGCTGCGGGTCCTGGCCGGCCTCTCCCTCCTGGTCGCGGCGGTGCAGTGCGCCTTCTACTCCCTCTACCTCTCGGAAGGCGGGCTGGTCCCCTTCGGCCTCGGGCTCGCCGCCACCGCCTGCCTGGTCCCCGCCCTCCTCCTGACCGGCGCCTTCGTCTCGGTGCGCTACGCCACCCCCTACCACGCCAACCTCGAGCGCCGGGATCAGCAGCCCCGCGTCGCCATCGTCACCGGCATGATCGCCGCGGCGCTCGGCGGCGCCCCCCTGGGCCTGATCCTCTGGCGTAACGGGGAGGCGGCGCCCACCGGGGGCGACGTGGCCCTGCTCGCGACGATCGCCCTGGCCTACGCCCTGGCCTTCCGCCTGCTGCGCCCCCTGGCAGAGGCGCACTTCGTGAGGCGGCGCGAGGCGGTGCTGGACGCCCTCCGGGCCGACTGAACCGGCGCGCCCGCCGGTCATTGACCAACCGGCTCGACCTCTGGTTTGTGGGCGGCCATGCCAAGGGCCGCCAAGCGAACGCTCCTGATCGGGCTGGGCCTGCTGGCCCTCTCCGGGTGCACGGTGGTGAACACCGCCATCGTCCCGGGCGCCCCCCACCACGACAAGCAGCTCTTCGTGACCACCGGCGATCTGAAGGTGCCCTACGAGAGCCTCGGACCCCTGCAGATCACCCGCAAGGGGGTCTACGTCTTCGGCTTCCTCGATCCGGCGGGCTTCGACCTCGAGCCGGCCTTCCACGAGGCCTTCCTCCCCGAGGCCCGCAAGCTGGGCGCGGACGGCGTCATCAACGTCCAGTTCGAGCAGACCCAGTACACCCTCTTCACCAAGATCCTCGGCGCCGTCTTCTTCTTCGCCCCCCTGCCCGCCGAGGTGACCATCCGCGGCGAGGCGGTGCGCCTCGTCCATCCCCCGGGGCAGCGGGTGAAGATCGGCGAGACCCGGGAGGGTGAGCTGCTGGCCCTGGCGGGAGGCGAGTGATGCGCCGCCTCCTCCCCCTCCTCCTCGCCGCCGCCTCCGGCCTGGGCCTGGGCTGCACGGCCGTGGTGCACGGCGCGCCCCTCTCGGGGCGGAGCGCCCAGCCCCGCGGGGTCTACCTCTCCACCGGCGGCTCCCCCCGGCCCTACCGGACCCTGGGCTTCATCCAGGTGACCGGCTACGGCGTCGAGGTCGCCGGCGTGGCCAACGCCGGAGACGCGGCCCTCGACTCGGTGCTCCAGACCACCCTCTCCCACGAGGCCGCCAAGATGGGCGCCGACGGGATCATCCACATCACCTTCCTCGACGAGAACCCCTCCACCCCCCTGGAGAAGTACCAGTCGGCCGCTCGCTCGGTGCAGAACATCGCCAGCGGCACCGGGGGGGTGGAGACCAAGAACCGGACCGTCCACGCGACCGGCGAGCTCATCGTCTTCCTGGACTGAAAGCGACCTCGATCATGCGCAGGCACCTCGTCCCGATCGTCCTCGTCTCGCTCCTCGCCGGCTGCTCGGCGGTGAACGTCGCGACCCTCCCCTCCGACCGCAGCGGCAGCACCACCTTCCTCTCCGCCGGTGACATCCCCGAGGCCTACGAGACCCTCGGCGTGATCCAGGTGCGCCGCGCCGGCGTGCTCCTCTTCGGCTTCTGGGACGTGGTCCACACCGACCTGCAGTACGGCCTCGAGCAGGTCCTGATCCCCGAGATCCAGGCCCTGGGCGGCGACGGCGCCATCAACGTGCGCTTCCACCAGACCCAGTACCTGACGGTGACCAAGGCCCTCTTCGCCTTCCCCTTCTTCTTCGTGCCGCTGCCCTCCGACGTGGTGATCACCGCCGAGGTGGTGAAGCTCACCGGCGACCTCCGGACCGCGCCCACCACCGCGCCCACCGCTCCGGTGAGCCCCCTCGCCCCGACTCAGCCCGCGGGGGGCCCCGCGCCTCTGTGATCGCGGACGGTCAGAGCCGCCGGAAGACCTACCTGCGCCTGGGGGGGCTGCTCCTCTTCGTGGCCGTCGTGGTGGTGATCGGCCTGAGCCCGAAGGTCCGCGCCCAGTTCGAGGCCGAGAACCTCCGGACCATCATCGAGGCCGCGGGGGCCTGGGGCTTCCTCCTCTACATCGTGGCCTTCCTCGTCGGGCTGGTCCTCTACATCCCGGGCATCGTCTTCGTCGGGGTGGGGGTCTTCGCCTGGGGACCCTGGGTCGGCATCGCCCTGGGCTACGGCACCGGGGTGCTGGGGGTGACCGCCCACTTCTCCCTCCTGCGCCTGATCGGCGGCAGCCCCCTGGCCGCCGGCGCCCCGGGGAGGCGCTGGTACTGGGTGCAGCGGGTCCTCGACGACCTCGAGGCCCACCCCGTCCGCAGCGTGGCGATCCTGCGGGTGATCGGCTTCATGTCCCCGCCCCTGAACACGGCCCTGGCCCTCACCGGCCTGAAGGCCCGCGACCACTTCCTCGGCACGGCCCTGGGCCTGGTCTTCCCGGTGATCATCGCCGCCGGTCTCTTCGACTGGCTCTTCAGCTGAAGTATCGTTCGAGGGGTGAGCACCCTCCACCGAGCCCCCCTCCCCCTCCTCGCGCTCCTCGCCACCGCCGGGATGGCCACGGCCGCCTCGGCCGCGCCGGTCACGGTCCCCTTCAACCTCGGGGTGGGGCCGGCCGGGCAGCTCCTCTCGGGGCCGGTGATGCAGGATCAGACCCTGCACTTCGGGCTGCGCCTCGAGCTCGCCGCGGTGATCGACCAGGCGACCATCCAGGCCAACCAGGACCGCATCCCGCAGAAGTACCGGAAGATGGCCTCGAAGGTGGACGAGCTGCGCTACCGCCCCTCGATCTTCATCCCCGAGACCCTCTACGTCTCGCCGGCCTTCGGCGCCACCGGGATCTACGGCGCCACCTGGCGCTTCATCGGCCTCAACGCCCCCTTCGGCAAGGGACCGGTGCGCCTGCGCCTGGGCGCCTCGCTGATCGCCACCCTGGCCCTGATCCACTCCAACAGCCTGCGCGGCCTGGGCGGCGAGGACATCGAGTTCGTCTTCTTCCTGCGGCCCGGCATCGATCTCACCGCCGAGGTGGAGATCAAGCTCGCCAGGAACCTGCTCATCTCCTTCGGCTGGAACAGCGCCATCCACCTGCCCCAGGTGCTGCGCCGCCAGGTGGGGACCTCCTTCCTCTCCATCCCCGGCGACGACGTCGCGATGCGGGCCAGCCTCTGGCACTTCGGCCAGCCCTTCCTGATGCTGCACTACCGCTTCCCGATCACCCGGGACATCCCGGGAGCGCTGCCGGCGAAGAACACCCCGCCGCCGGCGCAGAACCGGCAGCCGCCGAGGAATCAGGACACCTTCGTGCCACCCCCGTCATCGACAGGGCCGGTGCAGCCTACGCGGCCGCCCAGCCAGCCGGCGGGGCCGCTCTAGCGGTA
Source organism: Deltaproteobacteria bacterium (assembly GCA_029210625.1). NCBI lineage: Bacteria > Pseudomonadati > Myxococcota > Myxococcia > Deltaproteobacteria bacterium. The sequence goes on from JARGFU010000004.1 coordinate 13,230, forward strand.
GCTATCAGCCGTCAGCCATCAGCGCCGAGTCACCGGAGCTGAAAGCTGACAGCTGACAGCTGACAGCTGACAGCTCCATCAAGCGGCAGCTTGATGGATCGTGCGCTGCGGGAAGGGGATCTCGATGCCGTTCGCGTCGAGCGCCTCCTTGATGGCGCGGGTCAGCGCGAAGTGCGCCGGCCAGTAGTCGGCGGTCTTCACCCAGGGGCGCACCGCCAGGTTCACCGAGGAGTCGGCCAGGGCCAGCACCTCGAAGACGGGCGCGGGCTCGGCGAGGACCAGCTCGGAGGCCGTGACGAGCTCGCCGATGACCTTCAGCGCCTTGCCGATGTCGTCGCCGTAGCCGATGCCGATCACCAGATCGAGGCGGCGATTCTCCTCCGCCGAGTAGTTGGTGATGGTCTCGCCCCAGATCTTCCGGTTCGGGATCGTCACCCGCTTGTTGTCCGGCGTGAGCAGCTCGGTGGAGAGCAGGTTCAGCTCGGTCACCTTGCCGGCGCTGCCGCCGCCCTCGATGTAGTCCCCCACCGTGAAGGGCTGGGCGACCATGATCATCACGCCCGCCGCGAGGTTGGAGAGGCTCTCCTGGAAGGCGAAGCCCAGGACGAAGCCGCTCACCCCGAGGCCGGCGATCAGCGGCGCGACGTTGATGCCCAGCCGGGGCAGGGCCACCATCAGCACCACGACCCAGAGGGTCTTCGAGGTCACGCTCACCGTGAAGGCGATGAGCATCTCGTTGATCTTGCCGGTCTTCACCAGCGCCGCCCGCAGCACCCGGCGGATCATGCCGATGATGATCCACCCGATGAGCAGCAGGGCCAGGAAGACCGCGAGGTCCACCGCGAAGCCCGGCGCCTCGTTCATCAGCCACTGCTTGCCGGCCTCGAGCCAGCCCAATTCCTTCTGGATCGCGTCCATGACTCTCTTCCCCTCGTTCAGAGGTTAAAACGCCCAGGCCACGCCGGCCGAGAGCTCGGTATCCGTCGACTTCTTCCCCTCCGCGGGATCGCCGATGTACCGGATCTGGAGGGCCGCGTTCAGCGAGACCCCCCCGCCGAGCTGGGCGGTGAGGGTGCTGGTGGAGGTGGCCCGCAGGTTCTTGGTGTTCACGAGGTCCGGGAGGATCTCGGCCTCCTCGGTGAAGACGGCCGTCTTCGTCAGCGCGTAGCGCAGCGAGAGGGCGAGGCGCGGCGAGTAGATGTCGACGTTGTCGAGGTTCTCGTGCGCCGGGAAGTACTGGAAGCGCGACTCGTGGGTGAAGCGGAAGCCGAGGTCGGTGGAGAAGCGGCTCTTCACGAAGTCCTCGCCGTTCTTCGTCTCCCACCAGGTCAGGCTGGCGCCGGCCTCGCCCAGGCCCGCGGCCTCGATGCTGGCGATGTGATCGGCGCTCACCCCGGTGAGGAGGTAGATCGAGAACATCTTGGAGACCTTGCGGTCCCCCCGCAGCGAGAGGTTGGCGTTCAGCGCGGTGACCTCGACGAGGTCCGTGGTCGCGGCCGTGGTCTGGCCGTAGGCGGCGGCCGCCATCAGCTTCACCTTCCAGGACTCCCAGTCGCCCTCGGCCCCGCCGCTGATCTTGCCGGTGACGGCGTTGGCGTTGCCGGAGACCGCGATCAGGCCGAGGCCGAGCTGGTAGGAGAAGGCGCTGACCTTCTCGTCCTTCTTCTCCTCCGGCTTCGCCTCGGCCGCCGCCGGCTTCTCGCCCTTCGCGGCGTGGGCCTCGAGGGCGGTCTTCAGCTGGGCGGAGGCCTCCCGGGTGGCCTCGGCGGCCTCCCGGGTGGCCTGGCTGGCCTCCTTCATGGCCTCGAGGGTGGCCTTCAGCTCCGCGGCGCCGACCGCGGCGGGCGCCGGGGCCGCCTCCACGGCGGGGGCCGCGGCCGCGGGGGCCTGGGCCAGAGCGAGGGAGGGCAGGAGGGCGAGGGTGAGGGCGAGGTGGCGCATGGGGTTCTCCTCGGGGGTTCGCGTGGCGCCGGCTCTTCGAGAGCGGGGCGCCGGGGAAGCGTCCGCAAGGTAGGCCCGCGGGCCGCCGGAGCCAAGGTGCTTTGCGCCCGGCGGCGGGGAAGAGGTATCAAGCCTCTTCCATGAGCACGACGATCGAGGGAATCGGCAGCTTCTATCTGGGACGGATCTGGGACGACGCGAGGGCCGCGGCCTCGCCCGAGCTCCTCCTCTACGAGGCCAGCGACCTGAACACCCACGCGGTCTGCGTGGGCATGACCGGCAGCGGCAAGACGGGCCTCTGCGTCGACCTCATCGAGGAGGCCGCCATCGACGGGGTGCCCGCCATCGTCGTCGACCTCAAGGGCGACCTCTCGAACCTCGCCCTCTCCTTCCCCTCCCTCACCGCCGCCGACTTCGAGCCCTGGATCGATCCGGCCGAGGCCCGGCAGGCTGGCAACTCGGTGGGGGTCCACGCCGCCCTCGTCGCCGCCCGGTGGAAGGAGGGCCTGGCCGCCTGGGGGCAGGGCCCGGAGCGCATCGCCCGGCTGCGGGCGCGAAGCGAGATCGCGCTCTTCACGCCGGCCAGCGAGGTCGGCCTCCCGATCAGCATCCTCGGCACCCTCGCCGCGCCGCCCCCGGCCCTGCGGGCCGATCCCGAGGCCCTGCGGGAGCGGGTGCTCGACACCGTCTCGGGCCTGCTCTCCCTGGCCGGGATCGACGCCGATCCGGTGCGCTCGCGGGAGCACGTCTTCCTCTCCACCCTGGTGGACGGCGCCTGGCGCGCCGGCCAGAGCCTCTCCCTCGAGAGCCTGATCGCGGCGATCCAGAGCCCCGGCTTCACCCGGGTCGGCGTGCTCGATCTGGAGGCCTTCTATCCGGCGAAGGACCGCTTCGAGCTGGTGCTCGCCCTCAACGGCCTCCTGGCCGCGCCCGGCTTCTCGGCCTGGCGCACGGGGGAGCCCCTCTCCATCGAGCGCCTGCTCGCCGCCCCGGACGGGCGGCCGAGGATCTCGATCCTCTCCCTCGCCCACCTCGGCGAGCGCGAGCGGACCTTCTTCCTGACCCTCCTCCTCTCCCAGATCGTGGGCTGGATGCGCACCCAGCCGGGCACGGCCTCCCTGCGGGCCCTGCTCTACCTCGACGAGGTCTACGGCCTGCTGCCACCCTCGGCGAACCCGCCGACCAAGGGGCCCCTGCTCACCCTGCTCAAGCAGGCCCGGGCCTACGGGCTGGGCCTGCTGCTCGCCACCCAGAACCCGGTGGACCTGGACTACAAGGCCCTCTCCAACGCCGGCACCTGGTTCCTCGGCCGCCTGGCCACCGAGCGGGATCAGCAGCGCGTCCTCGACGGGCTCGAGCAGAGCGGCGCCGCCCTGGACCGGGCGGAGATGTCCCGGGTGCTGGCGGGCCTCCCCCAGCGCTGCTTCGTGATGCGCAACGTCCACGAGGACGCGCCGGTGCTCTTCCAGAGCCGCTGGGCGCTCTCCTACCTGCGCGGCCCGCTGACCCGGCCGCAGCTGCTCCAGCTGAAGGAGAAGGGGCTGGTGGCCGCGGGGTCTCCCGCGGCCCCGGCCTCGCCGGTCACCGTGGCGCCGACGCCGGCGGCCCCGGTAGCAGCTGCCCCGGGGACGGGGACGGGGACGGCGGGGAGCACGGTGGCGCCGGCGCCCGCCGAGGGCTTCGAGGTGGTCTACGCCCTGGAGTCCGGGGAGGATCCGCTGGAGCCCTGGATCCTGGCCGAGGCGCACGTCCACTTCGCCCGGGCGAAGGACCAGGTGGACGAGTGGGCCACCGTCGAGCTGCTGGTGGCCCCCGGCGAGGGCCCCGAGCCCGGCTGGGACTCGGCCTCGGTGGGGGAGCGCGGCGCCCACGGCGTCGGCGCCTCCGCGCCCGCCGGGGCCTCCTACGCCGAGCTGCCCCGCATGCTCTCGAGGCCCAAGGCGAAGGCCAGCCTGGAGAAGAAGCTCGAGGGCTGGCTCTACCGCTCGCAGCGGGTGGTGCGCTTCTCCTGCGCCCCCCTGAAGCTGCGCTCGCAGGAGGGTGAGAGCCGCGAGGCCTTCGCGGGGCGGGTGGCCCTGGCGTTGCGCGAGGAGCGCGACGCCCAGGCGGCGAAGGTGAAGGCCGCCTACGCCAAGAAGTTCGAGAGCCTGCGGGCGAAGATCGCCAAGGCCGAGGACAAGGTCGCGGCCGAGGCCGACCAGCTGCAGTACGCCGAGCAGAACCGGACCATCTCGGTGGGCACCACCCTCCTGGGCGCGGTCTTCGGCCGGAAGATGCTCTCGGTGGGCAACGCCTCCCGGGCCGGCAGCGCCATGCGCTCCCAGAGCCGGGTGACCCGCGAGCGGGAGGAGGTCGAGCGGGCGAAGGAGAAGCTCGCCGCCCTGCAGGCCGAGCTCACCGCCCTCGACGCCGAGGCCCGGGCGCGGCTGGCCGAGGCGGCGGCCCAGGCGGCCACCGCCGAGCTGCCCCCGATCCACGAGGTCGAGGTCCCGCCGCGCAAGACGGACACCGAGGTCGTCCGCCTGGCGGTCTGCTGGCGCCCGAAGGGAGCCTGATCAGCCGGCGGCCAGGGGCCGCACCGTGATCGTCCCGAAGCCCTTGATCTCGGTCTGGCGCGAGGGCCCGCAGGGCAGGCGGCCGGCGAGCCGCTCGAAGGCCGCGGGCCCGAGGAGGGTCTCCCCCGCCGCGGCCACCCCCTGGATGCGGGCGGCCAGGTTCATCGGGCTGCCGATGGCCGTGTAGATCTGGCGCCCCGGCGGGCCCATCCGCCCCGCGACGACCTCGCCGTGGGTCAGGCCACAGCCCACGCCCTCGAGGCCCTTGCGCCCGGCGAGGAGCACGCTGCTGCGGAAGAACTCCCGGGAGGCGCGCTGGAAGTTGCAGGCCGCCCGCGCCGCGGCGAGCACCGGCTGGGGGTGGGGGCGGGGCACGCCGAAGAGGGCGATGACTCCGTCGCCGAGGATCTTGTCGATCCAGCCGCCGGTCTCCTCGACCGCCTGCACGAAGCCGGTGGTGATCCCCGAGAGGATGTCCACCACCGTCTCGGGATCGTGGCGGTTGGAGAAGGAGGTGAAGCCCCGCAGGTCGGCGAAGAGCACCGCGGCCTCGACGCGGGTCGTGCCCTCGAGGGGCCGTGCCCGGCGGGCCGCCGCGGTGGCGCAGCGGACGATCATCTCCTGCACGTCGAAGGGCTTGGGCGAGAAGCCGTCGGCGCCGGCGTCGAGGTGCTGCTGGGCGGTGCGGCCCGGCTCGGCGCTGACCACCCAGATCACCGGCTCGGCGCCCCGGGGCAGGGCCCGGATCATGGCCGTGAGGCGCAGGCCGTCGATCACCGGCATCACCGAGTCGACGAGGATGGCCTCGGGCCAGGCCGCGCCGTCGGAGAGGGCCACCACGCAGGCGGAGGCCTCCGCGAAGACCTGCACCTCGCAGCCCCGGGCCCGCAGCGCCTGCTCGGTGGTCCGCCGGTAGACCGCGTCGTCGTCGACCACCCAGAAGCGCATGAGCCGATACTAGACGATCTTCCGGGCACTTGCGGGCCCTGGCGCGCCGACGGGAGATGGTTAACCTGATCCCCATGAACCCCGGACCCAACCCTCGTGGCCCCTACATCGATCCCGCCCTGAACCCCGCCGAGACCGGCGAGCGCGTCGATTCCGCGATGCGGAACGTCTACTGGTGGATGACCGCCGGCCTCGCCGTCACGGCGATCGTCGCCATGGCCGTCTTCCGCTCGGACGCCCTGATGCAGCTGCTCTACGAGAACCGCTGGATCATCTGGGGCAGCTTCCTGGTCGAGCTGGGCCTGGTCATCGGCCTGACGGCGGCGATCAAGCGCCTCTCGAACACGGCGGCCATGGCGATGTTCATGGTCTACGCCGCCCTCAACGGCTTCACCCTCTCGCTGATCTTCATGGCCTACACCGCCGGCTCCATCGCCGGCACCTTCGTGGCCACGGCGGGCACCTTCGGGGTGATGGCCCTCTACGGGACCGTGACCAAGCGCGACCTCACGGGGATGGGCAGCTTCCTCTTCATGGGGCTCATCGGCCTGATCATCGCCTCGGTGGTGAACATCTTCCTCGCCAGCCCGATGCTCTACTGGGGCATCACCTACCTGGGCATCCTGATCTTCGTGGGGCTGACCGCCTACGACGTCCAGAAGCTGCGGCGGCTGGCCGCCGCCGGTGAGCTCGACTCGGAGAAGATGGGCATCTTCGGGGCCCTGATCCTCTACCTCGACTTCATCAACCTCTTCCTCCTCCTCTTGCGGGTGATGGGCGACCGCCGCTAGCGTCTCCCGCATGAAGGACAGATGGGGGGGAGTGCTCGCCGGCCTGGTCCTGGGCCTGGCCGGCGGGTTGGGCGTGGGCTGGCTGCTCTGGGCCTCCGGGCCGCCCGCCGAGGAGCAGCCGGTGGTCGCGGCGCCGGTCGCCGGACCCCCGGAGGCCGGGCCGCCGCCGCCCCGCCCCTTTGCCGGGCCCGTCGATTCAGCCCCACCCGAGGATCGGCGCCTCCGGGAAGAGCTCGCCCGGCTCCAGCGAGAGCTGACCGTCGTCCAGCAGCAGCTGCAGAGCACGAGGGCGCGCGAGCAGGATCTGGAGCAGACCATGGCCGAGGTGACCGGCCCGATCCCCTTCCCGCCGGATCTCCCCGAGCGCTTCGGACAGGAGGCCTTGCGCCAGGCGCTCGACGCCGCGCTCGAGGACGTGGGCGGCGAGGTCGTCGCCATGGACTGCAGCGAGCATCCCTGCCTGGCCTTCGCGAAGATCGCCCAACCTCCTGGTCAGCCTCTGCACCTGCGCCTGCGCGAGCACCCCGCGTTGGCCGCCTACCGCGAGGACTCCCCGATCGCGATGTACACCGCCTCTCTGGACGAGGACGGCGAGCCGCAGAGCCGCGCCGCCTTCGCCTTCGTCCCCGACCCCATCGATGCTCACGTGGAGGGCAGCGAAGATCAGCGGCTGATGGAGCACGTCTCGCGGCGGCTGCGGGCCTGGACGGCCTCCCTGGTCCCACCCCGGGACGGCGAGGAGTGAGCGAGCGCCGCCGGGTCACCCACCCGGCGAGAATCGGGTAGCTTGAGGCCATGCGGATCTTCCTCGGCGGTGCGAGCCTCGGGCTGACGGTCGGCCTGCTCGCCGGCTGGCTGCTCTTCTCGGCCTCCCCCGATCCGGGGCGAGCCCCGCCGGCGCAGGACGCGGCGCCGACCGGGGGCCCGGCCTCCGCGGACGACCGGCGCGCGCCAGCGGAGACCGCGCGGCCCGCCCTCCAGCGGGAGCCGGCGCCGGCCTCCGCGCCGGCCGCGGCGCCCCGCGGCCTCGAGGAGGCCCGGGAGGAGATCGCGAGGCTGGAGGAGGCGCTGGCGGACACCCGGGCCGAGGCGACCCGCGACCGGGCGACGGTGGACGCCATCCGGGAGGAGGCGCGGCTGGCCGAGGAGAAGGAGCGGGCCCGGATCCCCTTCCCCGACGACCTGCCCGAGCGCTTCGCCCAGGAGCCCCTGGTCCGGGCGGTGAGCGAGGCCCTCGCCGGCCTCGAGGGGCAGATCACGGCGGTGGACTGCACCGAGTTCCCCTGCATCGTCTACGCCGACCTGCCCGGCCACGGGGTGCCGCCGCCCCTGGAGTTCAAGAACCTCATGGGCGATCCGGCGATGGCTGCGTACGCCGAGGACAGCCGGATGCACTTCGCCTACGACGACACCGACGAGGAGGGGCGGCACCTCGCCCGCCACACGGGCTTCGCCTTCTTCCCCAAGGAGCCGGGCGCCGAGGCCAGCCCCGCCGAGCTCGGGGAGCGGGTGCACAAGCGGGTGCGCGAGTGGCGCAAGGCCGCCGAGGCCCAGGCCCACCCCGAGCACGAGTGATTCCCCGCTTCCCCGTGGCGGGAGGCGGGTGCTAGAGCGCGAGCATGAAGCGCCGCTCGCCCCTCGTCCTCTCGCTCCTCCTCCTCTCGGCCCTCGGGGCGCCGGCCTGCCCGGGCTGCCTCGGAGGCAAGGCCGAGGTGGTGGGCTGGGTCCACGACGAGGGGGGGCCGGTCGAGGGGGTCGTCGTGCGGGGCGGCGCGAAGGAGGTCGTGACCGACGCCGACGGCCTCTTCCGCGCCCGCGTCCGGCGCGGCGGCGACCTGCTGACCTTCGAGTCGGAGGGCCACGCCCCGGCCTACCGGCCGGTCGCCCCCGGCGGCGCCGAGTGGGCGACCGAGCTCGTCGAGCTCGCCTCCCGGGAGAGCTTCACCGTCGACCCGGCCGCGGGCGACGCCCGGCTCAGCTCCGGCCCCTTCGACGAGATCCTCATCCGCATCCCCGAGGGCGCGGTGGAGACCTCCGCCCCCTACGAGGCCCTGGTCGCCTACTACCCGATCTTCGGCGGCGCGCAGTTCCCGCCGGTGCCCCTGCTGGGCAAGGAGGGCAAGGACCTCCTCCCCCTCGAGTCCTTCGGGATGCTCGAGCTGACCCTCCGGTGCGGGGACGAGGCGTGCCCGCTCGCCCGGGACGCGTCCATCACCGCGCGCTTGCCCACCGTCGGCAACGATCCGGCCACCGCCACCCTCTTCACGGCCGATCCGAAGGAGGGGGTCTGGCTCCCGGAGGGCGAGGTCACCAACGACGGCGCCTTCTGGAACCTCACCCTCGATCACCTCTCCTGGAAGAACGTCGACCGCTTCCTGAAGGTGCCGGAGGCGGAGCAGGCCTGCCTGAAGATCGTCGTGCGCTCCTACACCGGGCGCCCGCTGGCCGGCGCCAAGGTGCAGGCGGGCTGGGGTCCGGGCTACCGCCAGCGGGTGGAGGGGAGCACCGAGTCCGACGGCGTGCTCTGCGAGGAGCGCTTCCCCCTGGGCGCCGACCTCCAGGTGAGCGCCTACCACTTCCTCCGCCCCGCGGCGAAGGCGCCGGTCTCCACCCAGCTGACGGTGACGCCCTCGGCGCAGGGCGCCTCCTGCGAGGACGAGGCCTGCCAGGAGATCGTCCTCACCCTCGCCTGCGGGCAGGAGCTCACCTGCGGTGAGGGCTACACCTGCGCCTCGGGCGAGTGCGTGGAGGAGCGCGGCCCCGGCAAGCTGAAGGTGACCTTCGAGAACGCCGACGCCGCCGAGAACATCCACCTCTGGGGTCCGGGCGAGACCATCGACGCCGGGAACCGCCTCGCGCCCGGGAAGGACGATCGCCGCGTCTTCGAGGCCGCCCCGGGTGACACGCCCCTCTTCCACGCCGGGCGCGACGGCCAGACCCTGGCGAGCCTGGCCTGCCTGGCCGTCGAGATCCCGAACAGCGAGGCCCGCCTCGTCTGGGACGGGGCTGGCCTCTCGTGCGTCGGCTTCTGACGCTCGCTTCGCTCGCGGCTGTGAGCTGCGAGCCATGAGCTGCGAGCTTCGATGCTAAACCAGAAATCACGATTCCCGATCACGTCTGGCTTGCAGGCCGCACCCGCCTGCCGCGTCAGGCCTCGGTCACCTAGCTAAGGCTAGGCTCCCTCGCCCTTCCTCGCATCCGGGCACGTCCGCGGCGCCATCCGCTGTTCGGGAATCATGATCTCTGGTTTAGCGGTGCGCCTCGCTGGCCGGCGGGATGACCAACGGATGGCGCATGGCACCGCCCGAGCTCACAGCTCGTAGCTCGAAGCTCGCAGCCTTCCTAGCCTCGGACCGGCGTGCGCTGGTGGCTCGCCAGCCAGGCGTCGATCTGCCGCTCGCCCTCGAGCCAGTCGTCGAGCTCACGACCGGGCGCGAAGCCCCGGTGCTCGGCCTCGAAGTAGGCCGCCTCGGCGATCATCCGGTGCCGCATCAGCGGGGTCACCACCAGCGGCGGGGGCGGCCAGCCGGTGGTCCGGGCGATGGCGTCCCGCGGATGGAGCGGCCAGGCCGGCATCGCCACCGCCGCCGGCACGCTCGCGGCGGGCGAGACCGCGGCGGGGGCCGCGGGGGAGGCGGGCGCCTTGCGGGGCGCGGAAGAAGGCGTCTCCTCCTCGAGGAGCATCGGATCGGTGGGCGGGATCTCGATGACGGTGATGCTCCGCTTCGTCGCGGACTTCTTGGCGGCCTTCTTGGCCGCCTTCT